>NZ_JBCNBW010000033.1:0-39948 GCF_050478865.1 Aeribacillus pallidus
ATCCCAGGTAGCGGGGCGGAAGTCGGGGACTACTTAGTGGATCATCCGAAAACTCGTTTCATCAGTTTCACCGGTTCTCGTGATGTTGGTATTCGCATTTACGAGCGTGCAGCGAAAGTGAACCCAGGCCAAATTTGGTTAAAACGCGTTATTGCGGAAATGGGCGGAAAAGACACAATCGTTGTCGACAAAGACGCGGATCTAGAATTAGCAGCTCAATCCATCGTAGCGTCAGCGTTTGGCTTCTCTGGACAAAAATGTTCCGCATGCTCTCGTGCGGTCATCGTCGAAGACGTGTACGATCAAGTATTAAACCGCGTCGTCGAATTAACAAAAGAACTAAAAGTCGGAAACCCAGCAGAACAAAGCACATTCATGGGTCCAGTCATCGACCAAAGCGCCTTCAACAAAATCATGAACTACATTGAAATCGGAAAACAAGAAGGCAAACTCATGACAGGTGGCGAAGGGGACGACTCAAAAGGTTACTTTATCCAGCCAACGGTCTTTGCGGATGTGGATCCTGAGGCGCGCATCATGCAAGAAGAAATTTTCGGACCAGTCGTGGCCTTTACAAAAGCGAAAGACTTCGACCATGCGATTGACATTGCGAACAACACCGAATACGGCTTAACAGGAGCAGTAATCTCCAACAACCGTGCAAACATCGAAAAAGCACGTGAAGACTTCCATGTCGGAAACCTTTACTTCAACCGCGGTTGTACAGGTGCCATCGTTGGTTACCAACCGTTCGGTGGCTTCAACATGTCCGGTACAGACTCCAAAGCCGGTGGCCCAGACTACTTAATCTTACACATGCAAGCGAAGACAACTTCGGAAATGCTTTAATCAAGGTTTGATAGGGACAGTCTTTGTACGAGGGCTGTCCCTTTTGTGTAAAACACATTCCTATCGAATACTAAGCACTTTCCAACTCCTTAGCGAACAAGTTTCCTCAATACGTGCCCTATATGAAACTTTTACAAACAATTTCTCTACCTAGAGGTTAAGTATAAGATAAACAATTTATATTCAGTTCAATAATTTTGAATTTTTATAAAAATACTGTAAAATTAAAAAGTTACAAAAAATTTTTTCGAAAATGCTAACAAAATATTTTTATTCATTCCGATTTCGATTATAATATAAGAGTAATTGAATAATTATATATTATTTTACTAGTATACAATGAATAAAATTAGATTTAAAATTCTGTAATATCGATGTTGTAAACCCTTTCAATCGAAAGGTTGAATATACAAATTTTATGCAAAATATTGGAACTCAATAAACAAGGGTTTACAAAATATTCATGGGGGTGGGAAGATGTTATCAGCATCTACGTTATTTTGGGTGTTTGGCCCAATGCTAGGCATTATTTTGCTTAGTGTCGTGACGTACTTCACGGAAAGGAGCGAACAATAGGGTATGATGTCAACAGCAACGCTTGTCACATTTATTGTTTATTTAGCCGCTATGTTGGCCATCGGTTTATGGTTTTATCGAATGACTTCGAACTTATCTGATTATATTCTTGGTGGACGTAGTCTCGGCCCTGGAGTTGCCGCGTTAAGCGCTGGGGCATCAGATATGAGTGGTTGGTTGCTGTTAGGACTGCCTGGGGCAGCGTATGCAGCTGGATTAAATTCGATTTGGATCTGTATCGGTCTTTCCCTTGGTGCCTATCTAAACTGGCAGTTTGTTGCGAAGCGTCTTCGTACGTATACGGAAGTAGCGAAAAATTCACTAACGATTCCTGATTATCTCGAAAACCGTTTCCGTGATGATTCAAAATTAATACGAATTATTTCTGCCTTTGTTATTTTATTATTCTTTACGTTCTATACCTCTTCCGGAATGGTTGCGGGAGGAAAATTATTCGAAAACTCGTTTGGTCTTGATTACACAGCCGCTCTTTGGATTGGTGCGATCGTCATTATTTCTTATACATTTTTAGGTGGGTTTCTAGCGGTAAGCTGGACCGACTTTTTCCAAGGATTATTAATGTTTGCGGCTCTCCTCATTGTTCCGATAGCTGCCATTGTGGAGCTTGGTGGATTTGGAGTTGTAGTGGAAAAAGTAGCTTCCGTGAATCCAGAAGCGTTAGACGTTTTTGCAGGTATGACAGCAATGGGAATTATTTCGTCCATGGCTTGGGGATTAGGTTACTTTGGTCAACCGCACATTATTACTCGCTTTATGGCACTAAAGTCTAAAAAAGATGTGCCAACGGCTCGTTTAATCGGTATGGTGTGGATGATTTTCGGTTTATTAGGAGCTGTATTTACTGGTTTTGCCGGTATCGCCTATTTTGCTGACAAGCCATTAGCAGACGCAGAAACCGTCTTTATGGACTTTACTCAAGTGCTATTTCAACCATGGGTAGCTGGTATTTTACTAGCCGCGATTTTATCAGCAATTATGAGTACGATTGACTCACAGTTACTCGTATCTTCTAGTGCGATTGCTGAAGACTTTTATAAAGCGATTTTCCGAAAAAATGCATCCGAAAAAGAATTAGTATGGGTTGGACGGATTTCGGTAGTTGTTATTGCGTTAATTGCGATTGTGTTAGCGAGCAACCCAGACAGCTCCGTCCTTGACCTTGTCAGCTATGCTTGGGGTGGATTCGGAGCGGCCTTTGGACCTGTCATTATTTTATCCCTATTCTGGAAGCGGATGAATCGCTGGGGGGCACTAGCAGGATTAGTATCAGGTTCGGCCACCGTTGTGATTTGGAAACAGCTTGAAGGCGGCTTATATGACCTATATGAAATTGTTCCAGGATTCATTGTATGTACACTAGCGATCATTATTTTCAGCTTACTAACAGAAGCACCTTCGGAAGAAATCCAAGAAGAATTTGAAAAAGCAAAAGCATAATGAAATAACGCTTGGATAGTTTTTTAACTGTCCAAGCGTTTTTTTATATTTTAAAATTTGGCTCTACCCGGATAACTTTTGCTGTTATTTCAAATATCATGTGCCAATTTTATATTGGCATGGGTGTCTGTTAAACGATACTGTTGATATTATTCATTTCGCTACAGGCGGACGCTTTCCGCGGGCAAGGTGCAAGCCGCTTCCCTCGCTACGCTCAAGTAAGGGTCTTGCGGCTTCTTGTTCCCGCTGGGATCGCCGCCGTGTGAATAACTTGCTAAAAATCAACAATATAACATAGCCTAAAATTTAAATGGTTAAATGGATGGAAATTCAAAACTGGCTATTCTGTTAGCGTATTCTATTTGCTCCTTATAGAAATTCGGCTCTTTCTAGTACCGTCCGTGCAATTACTTACGAGTAAAACTGGTATATCAAAGGTGTCTTTTCTCTTAAACTATAGGACACGCAGAATTTGTCGAACGAAAATTCTGAAAAATTATTTCACTTTTTGTTGTTCTGTTATATAATACTAATAAATTTAATAAATCTGTTTTATAACAAAGGCAAAGGGGTGGAGTTATGAAATTATCGGAAACGGCAGGTATTCATATTGAAGCAGACAATAAAGCACGTTATGAAAGTATTTTAACAGATGAGGCGCTGCAATTTATCGAACAACTGGAACGTCGATTTGGTCCACAAAGAAAAGAACTGTTACAACGGCGAAAGGAACGACAAGAGGCCATCGATCGAGGAGAGCTTCCACGGTTTTTACCAGAAACAGAGTCAATTCGAAAAAGCGATTGGGTGATTTCACCGTTACCTGAAGATTTAAAAGATCGACGAGTGGAAATTACCGGTCCAGTTGACCGAAAAATGATTATAAATGCTCTTAACTCTGGGGCCAAAGTGTTTATGGCTTGTTTTGAAGATGCGACATCACCAACATGGTCAAACATTATCCAAGGGCAAGTAAACTTACGTGATGCCGTTGAGGGGACGATTTCGTTTACGAACGAGCAAGGGAAAGTGTACAAACTCAATGACAATCCTGCGGTATTAGTAGTTCGTCCGCGCGGCTTACATTTAGAAGAAAAACATATCACCGTTGACAGACAGCCGATATCCGCTAGTTTAGTAGATTTTGGATTGTACTTTTTCCATAATGCCCGCCGGCTTATAGAAAAGGGGTCTGGTCCTTATTTTTACTTACCGAAGCTAGAAAGTCATCTAGAAGCTCGTTGGTGGAACGATGTGTTTTTGTATGCGCAAAAGTACATTGGTCTTCCACGTGGTACGATCAAAGCGACGGTGCTGATTGAAACGATTATGGCGGCTTTTGAAATGGACGAAATCTTGTACGAACTAAAAGAACATTCTGCCGGACTTAACTGTGGTCGCTGGGACTATATTTTTAGTTACTTAAAGAAATTGCGCAATCAACCAGATGTGTTATTACCAGACCGTTCGCAAGTGACGATGACCGTACCGTTTATGCGTGCGTACTCATTACTAACAATTAAAACATGCCATCGTCGGCAAGCACCGGCGATTGGGGGAATGGCCGCCCAAATTCCGGTTAAAGGGGATGAAGAAAAAAATCGCATCGCTTTTGAAAAGGTACGTTTGGATAAAGAGCGGGAAGCACGTGATGGTCACGACGGCACATGGGTCGCCCATCCGGCCTTAGTTCCTGTGGCGATGGATGTATTTAATAAAGAAATGAAAGAGCCTAACCAAATCAGGACGAAACGGCTGGAAGACTTAGAAGTAACAGAGGAAGACTTACTTGAAGTACCTAAGGGCGAAATTACCGAACAAGGCGTTCGTTTAAATATTGATGTTGGAATTCGTTATATTGCCGCTTGGCTTTCTGGAAGAGGGGCCGTACCGATTCACAACTTAATGGAAGATGCGGCAACAGCAGAAATCTCTCGGGCTCAACTTTGGCAATGGATTCGCCATCCAAAAGGAACGCTCAATGATGGACGAAAAGTAACGAAAGAACTGTACCAGCAATGGAAAGAAGAAGAACTTGCAAAGATTCGGCAAGAAATTGGCGATGAAGCGTATGAAAAAGGGCGCTTTGAAGAGGCGAGTAAACTGTTTGACGAACTCATTTTAAATGATGAATTTGTCGACTTTTTAACAATACCAGGTTACGAAATTTTATAAAAGATGAGCCTAGTAAATAGAGGTTGGAAGTTCCTTTCACGGGGGGCAGAAGAAAAAATTGTGATTTCGAGCAAGTAAAGTGCTGCTTTGGTAAATAAACTGATAATTCCTACAATACACTCCTCAGAACTGCATTCAATCTTCACCAATAGATCACTACACCATGAAATACGTATCATAAACCCATTTTTAACTATAAAAATATGAAAATTGAAGGGAGAATGAACGATGAAAGACGAACGTATTCAAAAATTACAAGAACAATGGGAGATGGAAGAACGGTGGAAAGGAATTACGCGTCCGTATACAGCAGAAGATGTGATCAAATTACGGGGGTCCATTGATATTGAATATACGCTCGCGAAAAGAGGAGCGGAAAAACTGTGGAAGCTGCTTCATGAAGAAGATTACATTAATGCCCTTGGAGCGTTAACAGGAAATCAGGCGGTGCAGCAAGTCAAAGCAGGTCTTAAAGCCATTTATTTAAGCGGATGGCAAGTTGCAGCCGATGCAAACTTAGCTGGGCAAATGTATCCGGACCAAAGCTTGTATCCGGCAAACAGTGTTCCTCACGTTGTGAAGCGTATTAACCAAGCGTTGCAGCGTGCTGATCAAATTCACCATTTAGAAGGGGATAATTCCGTTGATTGGTTCGCGCCAATTGTTGCAGATGCAGAAGCTGGGTTTGGCGGACAATTAAACGTCTTTGAATTAATGAAAGCGATGATTGAAGCAGGAGCGGCCGGTGTTCATTTTGAAGACCAACTATCTTCGGAGAAAAAATGTGGGCATCTCGGCGGAAAAGTGTTGCTTCCGACACAAACAGCGGTGAAAAACTTAATTTCGGCACGTCTCGCTGCGGATGTAATGGGAGTTCCAACCGTATTAATTGCCCGCACGGATGCAAATGCTGCTAGCTTAATTACGAGCGATATTGACCCATACGATGCGCCATTTATTACGGGTGAGCGGACACCAGAAGGCTTTTACCGCACAAAAGCTGGCTTAGACCAAGCGATTGCCCGTGGATTAGCATACGCGCCATATGCCGATTTAATTTGGTGTGAGACATCCGAACCAAATCTCGAAGAAGCGAAAGCATTCGCTGAAGCGATTCATGAAAAGTTCCCTGGCAAACTGCTCGCCTATAACTGCTCGCCTTCATTTAACTGGAAAAAGAAATTAGACGACGAAACGATTGCTAAATTCCAACAAGAACTCGGAAAGATGGGCTACAAATTCCAATTTGTTACTCTTGCAGGATTCCATGCTCTCAACTACAGCATGTTCGAATTAGCCCGCAAATACAAAGAACAAGGGATGGCTGCCTACTCCGAATTACAGCAAGCCGAATTTGCGAGCGAAAAATACGGTTACACGGCAACGAAGCATCAGCGTGAAGTTGGAACTGGCTATTTTGATGAAGTATCGATGGTCATTTCGGGTGGCACTTCATCGACAACGGCTCTGAAAGGCTCTACTGAAGAAGAGCAATTTGTAGAAGTCTAAGTTCATTAAGATGACAAAAGCCCTTTGATTTTTCAAATCGAAGGGCTTTTTGTATTTGGAATAGAAAACTGTAAACCGGGTGGCGGGAAGTACAAGCCAAATGTCCGAAAGTGCAAGCCAGGTGGCGGAAAGTGCAAGCCAGGTGGTGGAAAGTGCAAGCCAAATGTCCGAAAGTATCAAACCGGGTGTGGAAGTGCAAGCCAAATGTCCGAAAGTGCAAGCCAGGTGGCGGAAAGTGCAAGCCAAATGTCCGAAAGTGCAAGCCAAATGTCCGAAAGTGCAAGCCAAATGTCCGAAAGTGCAAGCCAAATGTCCGAAAGTGTAAACCGGGTGTGGAAGTGCAAGCCAAATGTCCGAAAGTGCAAGCCAGGTGGCGGAAAGTGCAAGCCAAATGTCCGAAAGTGCAAACCGGGTGTGGATGCAAGCACAATGGCCGCAAGTGCAAACCGGGTGTGGAAGTGCAAGCCAAATGTCCGAAAGTGTAAACCGGGTGTGGAAGTGCAAGCACAATGTCCGGAAGTGCAAACCAGGTCGTGTAAAGGACAAGCACAATGCCGAAATTGAACCAAGTAACAGAAAGTGCAAAAAGCCGATGTAGAAACTGCAAAAGAAACGGTGAAAAGTGCAAAAGCCGATGTAGAAACTACAAAAGAAACGGTGAAAAGTGCAAAAGCCGACGAAGAAACCGCAAAAGAAACGGTGAAAAGTGCAAAAGCCGATGTAGAAACTGCAAAAGAAACGGTGAAAAGTGCAAAAGCCGATGTAGAAACTGCAAAAGAAACGGTGAAAAGTGCAAAAGCTGATGTAGAAACTGCAAAAAATTCGGTGCCAACTGCAAATAACAGCTGGGAGAACTCTAAATAAAATATGCTCATTCTCTTGTTCAAGCATGAACGATTCGTTCATCCAATCTATGTACACATGTGATAAAATAAACATGGTTATGGCAATGATGGAAGGGAAGGTTTATTGCCTACAAGCGCGTTGTTTTGATATTATCAATAATATTGTTATTGTTCGAACCAAAATCGGAGGTGAAGCACATGTCCAGAATTTCATTAGACCAAGTAAAACACGTCGCCCATCTTGCGCGCTTAGCAATTACGGAAGAAGAAGCTGCGAAGTTCCAGCAACAGCTAGATGCGATCATTACGTTTGCTGAGCAATTAAATGAATTAGATACAACCAATGTTCCACCAACTTCTCACGTGCTTGATATGAAAAACGTGATGCGTGAAGACGTACCACAACCAGGTTTACCACGTGAAGAAGTATTAAAGAACGCACCAGACCATCAAGATGGCCAAATAAAGGTTCCATCAGTTTTAGAGTAAGGAGGGAAACTGGATGTCTCTTTTCGATTATAAAGTTTCAGAGCTTCATGAACGCTTAGTCAAAAAAGAAATCTCCGTATCTGACTTAGTCGATGAATCATATAAACGCATTCATGAAGTAGAAGATAAAGTAAAGGCGTTTCTTACGTTAGACGAAGAACGCGCACGCGAAAAAGCGAAGCAATTAGATGAAAAATTAGCAACCGACGAGCCTAAAGGTTTGCTGTTCGGTATGCCAATCGGTATTAAAGATAACATCGTGACAAAAGGGTTACGCACGACTTGTGCAAGTAAAATTTTAGAAAACTTTGACCCGATTTACGATGCTACGGTAATGAATAAACTCCATGAAGCCGAAACGATTACAATCGGTAAGTTAAACATGGACGAATTCGCTATGGGTTCCTCCACGGAAAACTCTGGCTTCCATAAAACACATAACCCTTGGAATTTAGAAACGGTACCAGGTGGTTCTTCCGGAGGATCAGCTGCAGCGGTGGCTGCGGGAGAAGTTCCGTTTGCCCTAGGTTCCGACACAGGTGGTTCCATCCGCCAACCAGCAGCTTTCTGTGGTGTCGTTGGTTTAAAACCTACATACGGACGCGTATCTCGTTTCGGACTTGTCGCTTTTGCTTCTTCTTTAGACCAAATCGGACCGATTACTCGTACCGTTGAAGATAACGCCTACTTACTTCAAGCAATTGCTGGACTCGACCCGAACGATTCCACTTCTGCAAACATTGACGTGCCTGATTACGTCAGTGCATTAACTGGTGATATTAAAGGTTTAAAAATTGCCGTACCAAAAGAATACCTTGGTGAAGGGGTTAGCGAAGAGGCTCGTCAAGCGGTATTAAACGCGTTAAAAGTGTTAGAAGGACTTGGAGCAACTTGGGAAGAGGTATCGCTTCCACATTCGAAATACGGTGTAGCTACATATTACTTATTAGCATCATCGGAAGCGTCTGCGAACTTAGCTCGCTTTGACGGTATTCGATACGGTTACCGAGCAAAAGATGCAGAAAACTTAATCGACCTTTACAAGAAAACTCGTGCAGAAGGATTCGGCGATGAAGTGAAACGTCGGATTATGCTTGGTACGTTTGCATTAAGCTCTGGTTACTATGATGCTTACTATAAAAAAGCGCAGCAAGTACGTACCCTCATTAAAAAAGACTTTGAAGACGTATTTGAAAAATACGATGTCATTATTGGTCCAACCACGCCAACACCAGCGTTCAAAATTGGCGAAAAAATCGATGATCCATTAACGATGTACGCGAACGATATTTTAACGATCCCAGTGAACTTAGCGGGAGTTCCAGGGATTTCGGTTCCATGCGGCTTTGCAAACGGATTACCATTAGGCTTACAAATTATCGGTAAGCACTTCGACGAAAGCACGGTATATCGTGTAGCTCATGCGTTTGAGCAAGCGACTGACTACCATAAACAAAAACCAGAGCTGTAAGGGGTGAAAACGAATGAACTTTGAAACGGTCATCGGACTTGAAGTCCACGTCGAGTTAAAAACTGAGTCGAAAATTTTCTCACCAGCTCCAGCCCATTTCGGAGCGGAACCTAACACCAATACAAACGTAATCGACCTTGGTTATCCTGGCGTGTTGCCAGTGTTAAATAAAAAAGCGGTGGAGTACGCGATGAAAGCAGCGATGGCGCTCAACTGTGAAATCGCAACGGATACGAAATTCGACCGTAAAAACTATTTCTATCCAGATAACCCGAAAGCGTACCAAATCTCTCAATACGACCAACCAATTGGTAAAAACGGTTGGATCGAGATCGAGGTGAACGGAAAGAAAAAGAGAATCGGCATTACGCGCCTTCATTTGGAAGAAGATGCGGGTAAATTAACACACTCTGGCGAAGGATATTCTCTTGTTGACTTTAACCGTCAAGGAACACCGCTCATCGAGATCGTCTCCGAGCCAGACATCCGTACACCTGAAGAAGCGTACGCGTACTTAGAAAAATTAAAATCGATTATTCAATATACGGGTGTGTCCGATTGTAAGATGGAAGAAGGATCCCTTCGCTGTGACGCGAACATCTCCCTTCGCCCAATCGGTCAAGAAACATTCGGTACAAAAACCGAATTAAAAAACTTAAACTCCTTTAACTTTGTTCGTAAAGGATTAGAATACGAGCAAAAACGCCAAGAACAAATTTTATTATCCGGTGGCGTCATTCGCCAAGAAACACGCCGCTTTGACGAAGCAACTGGTAAAACGATTTTAATGCGTGTGAAAGAAGGAAGCGAAGACTATCGCTACTTCCCAGAGCCAGATTTAGTGGCGCTTCACATTGACGACGAATGGAAAGAACGCGTTCGTGCCGAAATTCCAGAACTTCCAGACCAACGTCAAAAACGTTACATCGAAGAGCTTGGCTTACCAGCGTATGACGCGAAAATTTTAACACTGACAAAAGAAATGTCCGATTTCTTTGAAGCAACGGTCGAAAAAGGAGCCGATCCGAAACAAGCATCGAACTGGCTCATGGGTGAAGTATCTGCATACTTAAACGCGGAGCAAAAAGAGCTTCACGAAATCGCCTTAACACCAGAAAGCTTAGCAGGGCTTATTAAGCTGATTGAAAAAGGCACGATTTCGTCTAAAATTGCGAAGAAAGTGTTTAAAGAGCTTGTGGAAAAAGGCGGCGACCCAGAAACAATCGTTAAAGAAAAAGGTCTCGTCCAAATTTCCGACGAAGGCGCTCTTCGCAAAATCGTTCTTGAAGTATTGGATGCGAACCCACAATCGATCGAAGACTTCAAAAACGGAAAAGACCGTGCCCTTGGCTTCCTAGTCGGACAAGTCATGAAAGCCACAAAAGGCCAAGCAAACCCGCCAATGGTAAACAAGCTACTTATTGAGGAAATGAATAAGCGATAATCATAAAGAAAGCTGACCCAAAATCAAAGTGTTCAACCTCACAATGCAGTAGAACTGACGTGAGCTCGGACACTTATGGGTCAGCCTTTTTAATAGTAATTCCTATAGGAGCTAATGGATATACTTTTTCCATTCTATATCAGCCGACAAATCATTTTATTGTGTTTGGCTTATTAAAAGTGGAACATCCTAAACGTTGATGACAAGCATCTCTTCAAATTACTGTTTTCTACTATGTTAGAAGTAGTATTTTATGGTAAAGTAGAAACGAAAGTAATTATCAAGTACGAGAATGTTGCTAAAAGGATTATCCTGACTAATTCAAAAAAGTGCAGCAAACCTTAATTTTGGATACTAGCATTATTATTAGAGCTTTTCTAAAAAATAGGGTTTTATCTAAACTTAGTGGGATATAAATATGTCATACGTAACAATGACAAACATCCTTTACCACCATTTTATCTGAACGTAGTGGGATTTTTAAGAATACAAATGTAGCAGCGACAATTCAAAATTTTTCTGAATATTAGTATTTGGTTCCAGACCAAGTGGAATAGCTTTTAAAGGTGTCCTCTTTTTAAAGGGACGCCTTTTTATTCTAAAAAGGGGCCAAGAGATGGACTGTCATCAGTTTAAGGATGATTTTACTAAAGTGGAATTTCAATCGAAAGCAGTAGCCTTTCTTCCTTCTATTCACCGGTGCGACAAAAGAGCGCTGGTAATAAGATACAAGTGAGAAGACATTGGAAGGAAGGAGGGTTTTAAATGTTTAATTTGTATTCGTATATGAAAGAATATGAACGAAAAATGGATGACATTAATCGAAATGGATGGAGATATCACCAACTTCAAATGAGAAAAAAACCTTTATACTGCCGTCTTCCGTACTTTCATCAATCACTAAAGTGCCAATGTGACTCGGAAATTATGTAATGTTTTAGATTTGAAGTACAATTGTTAAAAAGTAGAAGAGTAAAAAAGCAGAATTTTAATTCAAGATGAAGTGAGATAGTCGAACGATAAACCTCTTGCCTTCCCTTTATGTTCAAACATTTATCTTAGCACGGACGCTCTCACTTCATACGGTTGTTTTTTCATAAGACTCTGTTAAGCGATACTGTTGATATTTATACATTACGCTTGTGGCGGACGCTTTCCGCGGGAAGGTGCAAGCCGCTTCCCTCGCTACGCTCAAGTAAGGGTCTTGCGGCTTCTTGTTCCTGCTGGAGTCGCCGCCGTGTGAACAACTTGCTAAAAATTAACAATGATAACATAGCCTTTCATAAAATGAACAACCCTCTCATACAATAGAGTATGACAATAGATTTTTTTCACAAAAAGAGGTATGATAGGGTAGGGAAAAATAAAGAATGATGATATAGGTTGTTGAAGCTGGCATTAGCCAGTTTTTCCTGTTTTTAGCGTGAAATTTTCAAAAAAATTGATGATGATGGAAGAATTTTGTAATATGTATAAAGTGGAATAAGCACGAGAATAGGATGATGGGGTATGAAAAGAGCGCGAATTATATATAATCCAACGTCAGGCCGTGAGTTGTTTAAAAAGCATCTGCCAGATGTTCTCCAAAAGTTAGAACAAGCCGGTTACGAGACGTCTGCCCATGCTACGACTGGAGCGGGGGACGCAACGAAGGCAGCGAAAATTGCCGTGGAGCGTCGCTATGATATTGTTATTGCTGCCGGAGGAGATGGAACAATCAATGAAGTGGTCAATGGTCTAGCCGAACAAGACTATCGTCCGAAATTAGGGGTCATTCCTGTCGGCACGACTAACGATTTTGCACGAGCGCTCCACATTCCGCGTGATATTGAGGCAGCAACGGATATTATCGTTAAAGGCGACACCATCCCTGTGGATATTGGACGCATGAATGACCGGTATTTTATTAATATCGCCGGGGGCGGACGCTTAACGGAACTAACGTATGAAGTACCGAGTAAGTTAAAAACGATGCTCGGTCAACTCGCTTATTATTTAAAAGGAATTGAAATGCTGCCGTCCATTCGAGCGACCGAAGTGACGATTGAGTATGATGGCAAGCTTTATGAAGGCGAAGTGATGCTGTTCCTCGTCGGCTTAACAAACTCAGTCGGCGGTTTTGAAAAATTAGCTCCGGATGCGTCGATTAACGACGGCTTGTTCTCGTTATTAATTTTAAAGAAAACGAACTTAGCGGAATTTATTCGGATTGCCTCATCCGCCATTCGCGGCGAACATATCAATGATCCGCACGTCATTTACACGAAAGCGAACCATATTAAAGTGTATTCAAAAGAAAAAGTACAGCTTAATATTGACGGCGAATTCGGCGGACTACTTCCAGCTGAATTTGAAAACT
The DNA here is from genome assembly GCF_050478865.1 of Aeribacillus pallidus. Lineage (NCBI taxonomy): Bacteria > Bacillati > Bacillota > Bacilli > Caryophanales > Bacillaceae > Aeribacillus > Aeribacillus pallidus. The sequence goes on from NZ_JBCNBW010000033.1 coordinate 13,176, forward strand.
TATACCGTCATCTCGAAGTGTTTGTCCCAATCGACCAAATCCGACCAGAAGACCGTGTTACAGAATAGCTTATGAGGCCTTTCTGATTTGTTCAGAAAGGTCTATTTTATGAATCAACTGTTCCTTCGCCTTTAGGCGTCCGTTATGTTACAATATGGTCGATTTTAAACAAACGTTTATTTAGTTCGAAAAAACAAGAGTTCACACCGTTTTCAACCACTAGAGAAAGTAAACAAACGTTTGATTAAAAAAGGAAGGTTATCACGATGCCAAAAGATATGGTTGCACCTGTGAAAAAGAATGAATATTACGATGTCACATTTGAAGACTTAACCCACGATGGAAATGGTGTCGCGAAAGTGGATGGGTACCCGTTATTTGTTCCGAACGGTCTGCCTGGTGAAAAAGCGAAAGTGAAAGTCGTAAAAGTGAACAAAGGGTACGGATATGGTCGACTCATCGAATTATATGAACCGAGCCCAGAGCGAATGGAGCCATCATGCTCCATCTACAAACAATGTGGTGGTTGTCAATTACAGCACTTGTCGTATGACGGACAACTGAAAGCGAAGGAAAAGCACGTGCGAGAAGTGTTACAGCGTATCGGCAAAATTGAAGACGTCGTTGTTCATCCAGTGCTAGGCATGAACGATCCGTGGCGATATCGAAATAAAGCTCAAGTCCCTGTTGGGGAAAGAGAAGGGGGACTTGTCGCTGGGTTTTATCAAAAACGTTCGCACGACATTATCGATATGGAAGCATGTTTGATCCAGCAAGAAATGAACGATGTCGTGGTACAAACAGTAAAAAAGATTTGTGAAAAGTATGGGATTCCAGCGTACAACGAGAAAACGCATAAAGGAACGATTCGCCACATTATGGCTCGTTATGGACACACAACGAAGGACGTCATGGTTGTTCTAGTCACTCGAACCGACGACTTACCGTTTAAAAAGAAAATTGTTCAAGAAATTGTGGAGAACATTCCAAACGTCAAATCGATTATTCAAAACGTCAATCCAAAGCGGACAAACGTCATTTTAGGAGAACAAACGAAGGTATTATGGGGGACGGAATACATTTACGACTACATCGGTAATATCAAATTTGCAATATCCGCCCGTTCATTCTATCAAGTAAACCCAGAACAAACAAAAGTACTTTACGAAAAAGCGTTGGAATATGCGGACCTAACTGGGGAAGAAACAGTCATCGATGCGTATTGTGGCATCGGTACGATTTCGCTCTTTTTAGCTCAAAAAGCGAAAAAAGTATACGGTGTCGAAATCGTTCCTGAAGCCATTGAAGACGCCAAAAGAAATGCCGATCTAAACAACATTCATAACGTCGAATTTGCGGTTGGCGAATCCGAAACCGTCATTCCACAGTGGTACGAACAAGGCATCCAAGCCGACTGTATCGTCGTCGACCCGCCTCGAAAAGGCTGCGACGCTTCGCTATTAGAAACGATCATCGCCATGAAACCAAAACGCGTTGTTTATGTCTCTTGTAACCCGGCGACGCTCGCCCGCGACTTACGCATCCTCGAAGACGGCGGCTACAAAACGCTCGAAGTTCAGCCAGTGGATATGTTCCCGCATACGACGCATGTGGAGTGTGTATCGCAGATCGTTTTGAGAAAAAATTAAGCAGGAAACGCTTTTGTTTCCTGCTTTATTCAATTTTTGGAGCGGAGAATCGATAAAAAATTTTTGGAGTTCCATCGGCTTTAATTTCAATACGATCAATGAGACGATGCAGAATTTCCGGTGTTAATTCATCAAAGTTTAAAAATTGGGCCAATTCCTGTTTCAACTTTTGGATGTTCTCGACAACTTTATGGCTTGATAACAAAGATTCAAGTTCTTTTTTTGAAACAACAAGCTCATTGATTTCTTTGCTATTTGCCTCAAGCATATCTTGATAATCCTATTGGGTGATTTTTTCATCGGCGAGTAGCTCGATATATTTGCGTTTCCGTGCTTTTAAAGCGTCAATTTGCTTATTTATTTTATCCAGTTTCTTTTGAACGGAAAGTTGAGATTGTTTTTCCTTTTCTTCGAGTTGTTTTAAATAATATTCCTTATCAATTTGCTGCATGAGAGACTGGATGTCATGAATGATGGTTTGTTTAAGCACTTCCTCTTTGATGACATGGCTGCTGCAAGCTTTATTGCCGAATCTGGCATATCCACCGCACACATAACCTTTACGATTTGAGCGATACCGCATGCCTTTGCCGCAATCAGCGCAATAGGCCATATTCGTAAATAGGTGCCGTTTTGGAGCAGGGATTGTTTTTGAACGTAATTTCATCTGATGTTGTACAGCTTCAAATACGTCTCTTGGAATAATCGGCTCATGAGCGTTAACATAGAAGTGATAATGCTTCTATTAGGAAAATGATAGTTGAAAGTTGTTTATTTCCAATTAGCGAAACTTATCACTCATTAAGAACGTATAAATTGTTATAGTTGTTGAGAGAGGAGGGATTTTTATGATTGGTAAAAGCAACAAATGGAACATCACAAAAAATATTTCAGAAATACCTATATCTGTTATCTTGTTTTTTGGGGCAGGAATAGGTGCTTTCTTCGGGTTAGTTGCTTACGTAAAAAATTGGTTATGATTAAACACATTTTTAGGAGTCAGTTCACGCAATATGGAAAATGAAACAGACTTGATTCTACAATTGTTGAGTCAAGTCTATTTTAAAATTAACAAAAATCTACATTAAAAATTAACATAGCCTTTTCTAAAAAAATTGGTGGTTTCATTTTTCGGTTTTTTACCCATCAAGCAAATGGAGGGTTCGGTTAGCCTGTCTAGGTATGGTTATTATGTAATATCCAATCTTTCTGGGATATTAATTGTACTATATTAGAAAAATCAAGTATTGAAAATTGGGAAAATACTTATGTAAATGTTGGTAAAGGGAAGTTTGAGGTGAAAAATCAAAAGGTTAAAAGTCCAGTTATGGGAGACGTAATTGACTATATGAATGAAAGTAGAAAGGCCCAAGAGCAATTATCTAAAGAGCAACAAGAGAAAATTCTTAAAGCTATACAAAATAATCCACAAAAACTTATAAATAGCGAAATATATAAAAACAAATTATTAGACAGGAATTTAAGGGAAAATTAGTTTTATAAAACTTAACAATGGAACGGTATAAATTCTCTTTCTATTTGTTATGTTTATTATATACTGAAGATTAATGTAAAAATCGGGCAATATTCAGATTTTTGGTGTACAGTCGTTCTATAATTTTATTTTAGGAATGAAAAAGTGGCACCGACAATTTGTGCCACTTTTCTTGCTTAGAGAGAACTTGAAATAAGTTGCACATGTTTTTTATTCAACTATCGTACCCGTTAGCCAACCATGAAGCGAGTTTCACCACAGATGATGGAAGTTAATACGTTCTTCCACGGGAGTTAAAGAAGGAGTAATTAAAAATGTCCGTTTCTAATGTCCATTTTAAACGTCTAACCCATTCCTGCTGTACTTCTAGTGGTGCATTTTTAACCTTGTGTAAAACTTTCCATACTTTATATACACAGTAAGCCTTTAATATTTCAGGAGATAAGTGAACAGGATTATAAATTTTGTATTCTTCAATAAACAAGAAGTTTAATAAATTGGCATATTCAGGATAATGGAGTTTTGTAAACCAGCATACCCATCCTATATCGGTTAAAGGATTTGCCCATTCAGACCATTCCCAATCTAACACTGTAAGAGTATTATTATCTGTGTATAAAACATTGTGCACCCCATAGTCACCATGCGTTAAAACCCATTCCTCTTTAGTATCATTAATTTTTTGTAATATCTCCTTGGAATTTTTGATAAGGACTTCAGGTACAAAGTCTAAATTTAAGTTTAATTCATGTAAATTACATTCTTTTATTCCATTTGAAGTAAAATTATATTTCTTTGAATGAATACTTTTAGCAAGAGATTTTCCTAAGCTTTTGTATAATTCTTTTGCTCTTTCTAAATCCTTGTTATCTAAAATGGATTGCCCATTTGTTCCTTTTCTGTACTCCATTACAGTTATTTGAAGAGCATTTGTTTCTATTAATTCATAAATTTTCGGTACTATGCCCGTTTCTTGAGTTATCTTTAAGCAATTTATTTCATTTTGAATGTCTTCGTTAAATGAATTTGCAACTTTAACAACTAATAGAGGATATGTTCCATTTAACAAAAAAGTTTCATTCGTATATCCTCCAGTTAATCGAACAGGCGTAAAATCACCGTATTTATTTTTCAAATATTTTTTTAACATTTGTTCAGTCAAAACAACCCCCACCTATCCCGTGTTAGTAAAGTAAAATTTTACTCAAAAATACTTATATATATTTCCACCACATAATTCAAAGGTCCGATTTAGTATCACTAAAAATTTTTATAATTTATGTTTTGGTTAAGGGCACCGGAGCGTTACAAATCCATCATCGTCCAAAGAAATGGAAAAATGAATAGTCTTATCTGGCAAAGTAACTCACCTCCATATATGGGTATTATTTTACATTTTAACTTTTAGGAGTTTTATGAAGAAAGATGGAAAGTGGAAGAGAGAAAGTAGAATTCTTTGAGCATAGGAGATAAATAATAGTTTCCGTAATTAGTTAAAAGCATCTAATAATAATGTAGACACAATAGCTATTTCAATGCATTATCCATCGCTTTTTTATGGTATCATCAATCCTTTAATAGTATTTACTAAGTTGTATAAACAAAATGTCAGTGAACATAAAAGCTTTCTACTAAGTGCAAAAAAGCTACAAGGAATAAAACAGATATATTAGGATTAGAAAACAAACACAATCAGATTATTTATATTTGTAGACATTGAAGAGGAACAAGTATTAAAAGCAAGTTCTCCAAAAGCTTATGAACAAAATAAGGTACAGTTTTATCAACTGTACCTTTCAAAACTATCTACGCTAAATCATTTACCCTTCCTTCAGGCTCTGGCTAAATTTCAATCTTTATTTTAAGACCACAGAAAAAGACCGAAATAAGTCGGTCTTCTGTGGCTTGCTATCCCCTGCTCTAACTTCGAATATTGTCACCACTTGTATCGATATGCAGGTCAATTAGTTAAACCCTGGAAAATCAGAAAAATCGGATAAGCGGATGAAAAAGACAATAAAAGATAAAATACCGAGAAGTACAATTGGGAACGTTTGCTTGAACGAATCCTTAACACGAATATGAGTTAGAACACCCCCAATAGCTGTTACACCAAGCAGAAGCGCCCCTATAGCTGCCCAACTATGCTCCCAAAAGCCGAAAATTAATGCGGCGGAGCCGACTAATTCAACGATACCCGTTACAACTCGAAACCATTGCGGCAACCTCCAATGATTAAAGGCTTCGACATGCATCTTGGAACCAGTTACTTTACCTAATCCTGCCATCAAAAACATAAGAGCTAGTAAACTTTGCAATACGATTGCTAAAATATCCATTTGATCTCTCCTTTTTTATTTATATATGCAACCAATTCAGGCACATATAAAAGTAAATTTACCCATTCCAGTATCATTAATGTGTTCTAGTTGCTAATTGCAGGTGATTTTCTTACATATTCGTTGGACAAGACTTGATCCAACATAAATTTAGCTATACTCGATCTCGATATTTTTACACCGACGACACCGTGCCCGTAATAACCGACCTTTAACGGTTGAATTTCACCGTTGTTCAATAATCCGACGCGGACGAGCGTCCAATCCAAATTAGAAGAACGAATAAGATTACCCATTCGAATAATTTCTTTATAAGCACTGTTAAAGGCTATTTTGACCATGGAGACTAGAAAGCTGTACTTTAAATCAAAGCGATCCTGCGAATCTTTTACACTACCGGTGGAAAGCGCGATAAGCCGTTTTGCCCCAACCTTATTCATCGATTCAATTATATTTTTGACTCCATCGCTCAACTCGGTGTTTTTCACCTTTCCTTTTGGACCGAGTAAACTAATTACTGCATCAACTCCGGTTACAGCACGTTCGATTTCTCTCCGATTAGACAGATCACCCTCGATTACTTCCAATCTCTCGTGTGTAAGGTGGCGCAGTTTTTCTGGACTTCTGGCATAAGCAACAACCTCGTACCCTGCATCAAGTGCCTGTTTGATTAACTCAATTCCTAAAGGGCCGGTTGACCCAAAAACAGTTATCTTCATCCTCTTACTCCTCCTCATTAATTGTATTCAGAAAAGGCACATTATATTCTAAAATAAAAGTGCAGCCATAACTGCAACTTTATTAAGCACATTATAATTGATCTGCAATCTCTTGACCAGTAACTTGCTAATAAAATGTTAAATCGTGAAGAAATCGACACGATTCATTACATCCGCAATCGTATATTGCCGTAAGTAATCAATCGTTCGCTGTTCGGCTTCATAAAGAATTTTCTCTAATTCCTTATCTAGTTGTTTAGCGGCTTCTCCACAGTCAATGTCAAAGTCGGGTTCCACGGGCCCCGTACTAACAGCAGAGTAGATCTCACCTAATGTAATCTGATCTGCAGGTTTCCGTAAGATATACCCTCCTTCTCGGCCGCCTTTTGACTCAACGATACCCGCAGCCACTAATGATTGCATTACTCTACGCATAAAGGTTGCGTGCGAATCTACCTGATTTGCGATCATGGCGCTTGATAATATGCTGCCGCTTTTAGCTAACCAGACAATCGCATGAACGGCTATTTTAAAACGAGGAGGCCCAATATTAACCCCTCGGTTTGCTGTACTCATTCAATATCACTCCTTTAGAACAGTTGTACGGATTCAGGTTTCCATTACTTCAGTCTTTAAATGCAACTGTATTAAGCACATCATAGAACAAAATATTTTTATGTGCAAGAGGGTCCTATCAACTCTCCTAGGTCGGTACCTACATAGTAAAATTTCGCGCCAGGCACCATCCAGAAAGCTGGAAATATCCATTTATCTCATCAACTAAAAAAGCTCACTCTAATATTCATTAGAATGAGCTTTGCTTTTGTTCTATTTCAAATGTAATTGCGCTACACACTCCACATGCGTCGGGTGTTGACGGTAGTTATGTTATAAAAATATAAATGAGGTGCAGTGGTGTTTTTTTCATTTAAATAAAGAAAATAATGTCACTTAATTTAAATGGGTATTCGGATTTTATGGTAGAAAGTCATTCTATAATTCTATTTTAGAATGTCTCTGTTAAATTTTATTGTTTGTTGATTTAGGAACATGAAGATAAGCTACTGTATTCAGAACAGAGCCTCATCTTTGTTTGTTACCTCGACAAGAAATGGTACGGCCAATACGACTAAGAGAGCATAAACAATTAATGTGATAACAGAGATTGTTGTTGGAATTTGGAATGAAGTCAAAATCACAAACAAGATAGGTACAATTGCCGTTACGAGAAACAATTTCTTTTTCGATTTAGCGGTAAAAAATAGTTGTTGCTTGCAATTTGGGCATCGCAACGGGTCTCTCTTGACAAGCATCGTCTGCTTAAATACCTCTATCCACGAAAGTTTGCGGTTACAATTTACACATGAAGGCATATTTCATCCCCCTCCTACAAAAGATTTTTACATCTATATTTACAAATACCATTTTTGTTAATAATTACATGTTCCATTACTTTTTTCCTTCTTTAATTAAACTGTCCATTAGTGAAAAAAAGTTTTGGCTTAAAAACAATTATAAATATATTTCCACCACATAATCCGAACCGTGTAGAGCTTCAAAAACTAATGAAAGACGCGGAGCAACGAAAATTTGAGATTGTTCTTATCAAATCCGTATCAAGGTGGGCAAGGGATACCGTGGACTCGATTCTCTTGGTCAGACAACTCATGAGCTTCGGTATTCGGGTCATGTCCGTAGAGGACAATTTCGATTCCTTCGACGACGGAGCGGAATTCAAGTTAGCCATCTATTCAGCGCTTGCCCAACAGGAAAGCGACACCATTTCCAAACGTGTAAAGTTTGGGATTGCCGTCAAGTCACGGGAAGGAAAATTTCACGGCAGTCTCCCTCCGTATGGTTATGAAAAAGTGAAGGGCAAGCTGGAGCTTCATCCGATTCACTCACAAACCGTCCGACTTATTTTTGATCTGTATTTGCGGGAAGGATGGGGCATGCAGAAAATAGCCAATTACCTGACCGCTAAGAAAATCCCCACCCCTCGGGCGGTAGCTGGAGCCAAAAATGCAGGGGACAAATGGCAATACTCAACGGAGAAATTGATTCTAACCAATTCTCTTTATACGGGCGATTTGGTACAGGGCCGTTCCAAGACGGACGGGAAAGACAAGATATTTTTGCAGAAAAAAGGCTACAAAAAACGGCCACAGAACAAACAGTATGAATGGATTGTCATTCCTGACGCCCACCCCGCTATCGTTTCGCGGGAAGAGTTTCAAGAAGTGCAGGAAAAGATCAGAAAAAAGGGAGAGAAAATCTTTAGAGGACGCGGGAATAAAGCGCTGTTTGCACGGTTGGCTTTCTGTGCGGATTGCGGCGCGGGGATGAACTACAAAAACGACCGAAAGGGCTATGTCTGTGCCACCTACCAGAAAAACGGCAAACAAGCATGTCAGTCCCACTACATCAAACATGATGACCTAAAGGACAAGGTACTTGCTGATTTGCGGGACTTGGCGACCAATTCCCTAAACATGAAGGCTCAATTGGATTATTCGCTGGTGACTTCGTATAAGGCTGATGAAGGACAATTATGCAACAGCTTGTTAAAAACTAAATATAGCTATTCACGTGGTTTTTCGGTAGCACACGTTAAAGAACCGGCCCGACTCATCATCGGTGTATCGTGCGTTAGAGGCACATTACCTTTTCCCAGATACTACTCAAATGAGTAGCCCCGTCGTAGTGCCTACTTAGGCAGGGAATCTTGACAGAGTGATGGAATGATGCCGTCCACACAGTAAAGCTACACCTGGGTGCGTTTGATGTCTCGTAGGCTCTGGAAACCTCATCCTCACATAGCCTAGTTCATTCCCCTTTTTACACAAGGGGAATGCTCTGTGTTCCTATCTTCACATAGAGCCCCCCGCCTGCGAAGCGGGCGGGGGGGGAGGCTAAGATAGTTCCAAAACGATAATGTATAAATGAATAATGACAATTACAATTACATAAAACAATTGACATTACACTGATAAGTTTAGAAATATGGTAAGGCAATCAGCTATTTAGCGGCTAGTCTTACTCCCCCCGCCGCCTCCCCAAAAATCTAATTGTTGAATTTGACATAGCTTCATTCTTCTCTATTTCCCTCAAATGATGGTGTGTGTTGCAGATATCTGCCTTTTTCGATGAAAAAAGCGCAACAATCCACTATAATTTAGGATATAGTAGGAAAATTTTAGATAGTCAATTCAATTGAGTTTTGTTGTAATTTTAGTTAGGCAATTAACCATTTTAAAGGTGAAAGGCTATGTTAAACTCAACTGTTGATATTTGCAGTATACGAACATTTGTTCTATAATTAGGTTAATCATATGGCTCGGAGCTGATTACTGTATGGATTTGAAGGAACTGATGAAGCTTGCCGGCGACTTGGACAATAAGGGCAAACAAGAACTTATTCTCTTTTTGCAGTCACGAACCAAAAGTACGACTGCTCCTATACGTTTGATTTATGAAATTCAAGAGCAAAAGCATAAAGACGGACTGGTCTGCCCGCATTGCAAAAAAGCTATACCGTTGTTCGTTTCGGAAAGTACGTAATTAATACGCGCTCGGGGGTAGTAAAGCGCCAGCGTTATCGCTGCAAGACTTGCCTCCAAACGTTCAATGACCTCACCAATACGCCTCTTCAGCGGACACGGCGACCTCACCTGTGGGTTCGGTTTATCGAACTCATGATTGATGGGGTTTCGCTGCGCAAATGTGCTGAACTGATGTACGATGAGGTCTCGTTTGTGACCTTGTTTTACTGGCGGCATAAAAATCTCGCGGCATTGAAGCAAATTCCAACCGAAGCATTCCAAGGTATCGTTAAAACGGACGAGACATACTTCCTACACTCGGAAAAAGGCAGGAGGAATATCGCTGAACGAAAGCCCCGTAAGCGCGGCAGTAAAGCTAAACACCGTGGCATCAGCAATGACCAGATTTGTGTACTAGTGCCCGCGACCGTCAGAACATGACCTTCTCTGGCGTCCTCGAACGTGGGCGCATTTGTAAAACGAAGCTAGATGAGGCAATCGGTTGTCATCTTTCCAACTCCAACGTACTTTGCACTGATTCCTGGCGAGCTTTCAGTTCCTATGCAAATGAAAAGGGATTGGCGCATTACCGTTTCAAATCCGATGGAAAACAGCGTGTCAGGGGTATTTACCATATCCAGAACGTGAATAGCTACCATAGTCGACTGAAGAGATGGATGGACCGCTTTAATGGGGTTACAACAAAATATTTGGAGCATTACCTGGCATGGTTTCGCTACCCTGATAGCAAGGAGTACGAAAACACAACGTCGAATAAAAAGAATATGTTAGTCTCTTTCATGCCTGTTTTCTGTCAAGGATACGAATGTAACACTTCGAAGGATGGCTTACTGTTAAACTAAGTAAAGCCAAAAAGTGACAGAAAGAATTGGAGAAATTGAGAATGATCATTCTTGACTGTCAGGTGATCGAAAAATTGAAGAGGGGTGTGTTCCTTGATGACAAATAGTAGAATGAATCCTAAGGTTGATGAATTTTTAAGTAAAGCTAAAAAATGGAAGGAAGAATATGAGAAGTTGAGAAATATCGTTCTTGACTGTGGGCTGACCGAAGAATTTAAGTGGAAGCATCCTTGTTACACGTTTCAGAATAAAAACATAGTTTTAATACATGGATTTAAAGAATATTGTGCGCTTCTGTTTTTCAAAGGTGCCTTGTTACAGGATGCCCATGGGATTCTAATCCAACAAACGGAGAATGTACAGGCGGCGCGCCAGATTCGGTTCACCAATGTTCGAGAAATAGTGGCAATGGAAACCATCTTGAAAGACTATATTTATGAAGCCATTGAAGTTGAAAAAGCCGGTTTGAAAGTGAATTTTAAAAAGAATACAGAATTCATAATTCCTGAAGAATTGCAAAATAAATTCGATGAAATCCCTGCCTTGAAAACTGCTTTTGAAGCATTGACGCCGGGACGGCAAAGAGAATACATTCTTTATTTTTCTAAAGCCAAAAAATCCAAAACTCGAGAGTCAAGGGTTGAAAAATGTATACAGAAAATTCTCAATGGAAAGGGATTAAATGATTAGTATATTCGATGAGAAAATAATTTAATCAAACTTTAAGATATGACCTCACTTTGCGTTCATTCGAACTCCTTTTTGGATCGCAGGTAACACTCAATCAAATAATTTAAAATGGAAAAAACAAAAAAGTGATCCGTAGAGTATAAGCAAACTACCGTGTAACAGGCTTACGCATTACCAGCTAAGAAAAGAAAGTTGCAGTATAAACACTCTATTAAAGGAGAACAGAGAATTAAGCTAACGGGACACGTTAGCTGAACAAATCGATCACCCGTGAGAGCGGTTTTTCTTTAAGCTGAAAATCAACATTGAGGTTAAACATAGCCTAAATTTAAAAGGAGTAATACACATGAGGATAACTGATAAAATTCCTTCTGATTGGAGGGACTTAGAATATAAAGTAGCTGATATACTTAATGAAGCTCGATATAATACAGTAGTTAATAAAGAAATTGAAACGGTACGAGGAAATGTACATTAGATGTTTATGTAGAAGATGCTATTTCAAATCCAAAATCAATATTTCTAATCGAATGTAAGTATTGGTCTTCTGATATTCCACAGACTGTCGTACACTCGTTTCGGACCATAATTAATGATTTCGGTGCTAATTACGGATTAATTATTGCAAAGAATTAATTTCAGTCTGGATGTTATGAAGCGATAAAGAATACAAATGTAAGTCTGTTGAACTGGTTTGAGTTTTTAGATCTCTTTGAAAATAGGTGGTTAAATAGCGTATTAGATCATCTTGATTTCTTGAGTGCCCCCCTTAGGGAATATACTGATCCATTAGACGTTAATGAAAAATATGATTTATTGACTCAAGAGGGAAAAAAACAATATCAAAAACTTTGCACGGAATATGTTGGCTATAGTCTTTACTCAAGTAGATTCCTTTACGAGTTTGAGACTGGGACAAAGGATATTAATAAAGTTCATATACGTATTTCCAGCTTGTGTTACTGGTTGGTAGGAAGCTAACAAGTCTTTTAATCGTTGATTTTCAGCCCTTAGTGTGGTGGCTTCGTTTTTTAATTGATCATAATCTGATTCGACCACGATAATTTGCTTTGCTTCATCCCACAGAACTTTTGCCCCAACTCGGCGAAACTCTGCAATTGGAACATAAATATAAGGATAGGCCGTATCAGGCGGCTGATAGTTTAAAACTGGATAGGCACCGGTATTAATATCAATCCCGTTCACGTAAATGGGACGGTCTGCAGTATAAGCAGTTACTGGTTTGTACTGAAGCTGCCTAGCTTCCATAGGAATTTTTAACCTTTGTCCTACTATTAAATAGGGATTGTTTAATTGGTTATTCCGAATAAGATGATTGACAGGTAAGCTAAACTTGTTGGCAATCAATACAGTGAGTCCCCAGGCTGTACTACATATTCAAACTGGTCCATTTGACCTCCTCCTTATTTTGCCTAATCCTTTATATTCAAAGTAGGAAGGAAGTGTGTCTGTTTTGTTTAAACCTAGGCGTACAACTTGCGCCGAGTTGTTTCGTTCCTATCAGCAGAACTTCAAAAACATTACCCGAAGTTTAAATGAATCAGTTAATCAAGGAAATAAAACCAATGAACTTGCTAAAAAGATGTTAAATACAATAAATCACCAGAACCCTAACTTAGACATATTTCCTCTAAACTAATGTTCAACCGCACTTAAAATGAGACTTATTCCTAGATGAAGCTCGGTGGGGCTGAGATTCCGAATATACGTGGTTAACCAAAACTATGTAGGAAAGGGGGCGAGAATAACAGAGTCATGTATGAATAAAAACCCTAGTACCAATTGGAACTCTAGATGATAAATCTAAAACATCATGATTCAACATTCTAATACATCCACGTGAGACATTCTTACCGATTGAGGCTGGGTTATTTGTTCCGTGTATACCGTAATGGGGTTTTGATAGTCCCATCCAAAGGACTCCAAATGGTCCGCCGGGATTACGTTGTTTATTGATAATCGTGTATGTCCCAGAAGGTGTTGGAGACAATATTTTGCCAACTGCAATTGGGTAAACTTTTATAAGCCTGTTTCCATCAAATAGTTTTAATTGATGTTGTGATGTAGATACGTCAATCCATTTCGCCATGAAGAACAACTCCATTTTTTTGAATATTGTATGAAGTAACTCAGGCATTTGTTAATTAACAGGGCTTGTGAGAATAAGAGAACTATAAATAATTTTTTCTACCACTAAATTAGAAGTTGATATAATATGATTTGTTCACAAGTGTTACTTCCTGATCGAAGGTAAATTAGGTGAACACTGCTACAAGTCTTGATATTCTGCGATCACTACTCATGGTATGTGGAGTGCGTGGCTTAATTACAATTGAAATCAAACATAAGCCCATTCTAATGAATATTAGAGTGAGCTTTTTTAGTTGATGAGATGAACGGAGAATTTTGAGGGGTTTTTTTCTGGATGTGCCTGGTTGAATTAGTCGGCGCTACTTCATTAGTTATCGGCTTTTGGGAGCAAAGTTAGGCAGCTACGGGGGGCGGAAAGGAGGGTTACTTTTTTATTCTATTTGTTAATATCTAAAAATGAGTTTTAGAAGAGGTTTGACGTACAGAAATAATTTCGGAATTTTTTGGTTTGTAAACAAATAACAGGACTTTTACTAGGTAGTAGATAAAAAAGACAGCATTAACGCTGTCAAAAAAATTGGGACTTAGTGTCTAGGTGCCCACAACATGATGGATACACCTAATAAACATACTAATGCTCCAATCCAGTCGTACATATCAGGGGTTTTTTTATCAACTATCCATCCCCAAAATATTGCAAGTATGATAAATACACCACCGTAAGCAGCGTAAACCCTACCGAAATGAGGGAAGTTTTGGAGAGTTGGAATGACTCCATAAGATATTAAAATCATACTCCCAACGATACCGTACCAGTATGGTTTGGACTCTCTTAGCCATAACCAAACTAAGTAACCGCCACCTATTTCAGCTAACCCTGCTAGTAAAAATAAAATGATTGCTAAGAACATATTAACCCCCCAGTATTTATTGCAGTTACTCTATTGTACAATAAATTTTAGAACATTAAGAGGTTAGAACTAAGAACCAATGCACTTGTACTGTTAACTTAACACTTGCGGAATCAATTTTTAGGCAAGAAATGGATGTAATTGACCATATTTTGATCACAGTCATGATGATTACATCCATTTCTTGCTTTTTTTAAAGGAGCTTGTATCAGTTGAAAAAAATTACTGAGCTCAATGGGCAGGATAGTTGGCAAAATTATGTAATTTAGTGAAACAAGGAATAAAATAACAAATAATTTTGAAACTAATTTTGTTCAAATCTCTATTTCGAACGAAGTTGAATATTTCAATTAACATTGAGGTGAGAATATGAAAGCATCATTTAAAGTCGTGGCTGTCGCATTGGCTCTTTTCGTCTCGTTTAGCACGCTGGTATCCGCAGCTTCGGTTAATATCGCTGATTTGAAAGTGGATACTACAAAAGTGACAAGTTCGAAGGAGTTGGTGAAGCAATCAGATTTAATTGTTTACGGTAGATTTGACTCTCCCCTAAAGGATTATCCGACATCGCACATGGTGAACGAAAAGAAACTGGTCAATTACGTACAGTCCTTTCATGCCAGAATGGCTTTGAAAGGAAACACAGGCGCTTTAGTTCGCGTGTTAACGACAGGAGTGGAGCCTCTCCCGTTGCCAACCGATCCTTTGAATAAAATTTACTCTGGACCTATTGCTGAAGGCGAATACGTTTGTTTTTTAAAAAAAGTTCCCGGAACGAATTTGTATACACTAATCGGTGTATGGCAGGGATTGTATCCGGTAATTAATCAAAAAACAATGGCACTCGAAGAATTTGGATTTTCGGAATTTGGCGACTTGACCGTTCAGGAGCTTTATCAGAAAATCAAAAGCTATTAAAGTCCCTATACGCTTGCTATGATTGATTATTAGCACTCTCATCAACGCAAGATACCATCATTTGCTTAATCGGGTTCTGTACAAACGGGATTCGATAGAATAAGCATGCTACGGAAACGACCGACAAACGTACGAGTGTCGGTCGTTTGTTATCATCAAATATGCTCATACAACTCCCTTACACGTATGTTTTCCTCTTTTATCCTTTTATTTCACGCTCACGCTCCACTTCCATTAGGTTCATCTTTAATCAAAAAAACGTTCTAAAACTTATGTAATCGATTACGATCATGAAAAAAGAATTACCGGATTTCCAGTAACGATACTAGGAAATCCGGTAACCGTAAGTAACACGTCAATCCGTTTCAAGGCAATGTTCTTTTTATGACCCTTTCACCCAATTCATTAATAAATAAAAGGTTTAACTCCATATTTGTTTAAACTTGCATAATAATGTATTACGTCCCCTCCTCTACGAAAAATGTGGCTGTGAGCAGTAGAAATAAAGAGGGGTACGTTTAGCTTTTACGAAAACATAGTCATTTAAGGATGTGTTGTGATGAAGAAGATGTGTCAAACGAAATTAGGAGCAATTGAATATCGGTTATTTGAGAATGACCAAAAGGGAGAGACGGTATTAATTTTGCATGGTGG
Source organism: Aeribacillus pallidus (assembly GCF_050478865.1). Classification (NCBI taxonomy): domain Bacteria; kingdom Bacillati; phylum Bacillota; class Bacilli; order Caryophanales; family Bacillaceae; genus Aeribacillus; species Aeribacillus pallidus. The sequence continues at coordinate 29,068 of NZ_JBCNBW010000033.1, forward strand.
ACATTGCCATTGTGAAACAACGGTTGAAGGAGAGTTAATGCCACGTTTCTTTTTACACAATGGTTACCAAGTGTTAGTTCCTTCAAGACCTGGTTATGGACATACACCTCTGTCAACTGGAGAAACAGCTGAGTCTTTTTCAGATGCTTTGATTGATTTGTTAGATCAGTTAGGTATACAGCAAGTTCATGTTGTTGGTATATCCACTGGATCGAGAACGGCGCTGCAACTTGCCAGCCGTTACCGTGATCGTGTCGATAAACTCATTTTACAATGTGCACTAACGAAAGATGAGCTGGAACCTAACAACATGAAGCTGGAAAAAATAATCTATGGAACGAGACTAGAAAAATACATGTGGAAAATGGTTCGCATTTTTTTACAAAAAATTGCGCCGAACGCTGCACTAAAGCTGATACTATTCAAATTATCAACGTTACACCCAAAAGTTGTCCTTGAGGGTATGACAGACGTTCAGAAAAAAGCAATGATTGCATATGTTAGCACACTGAGGTCAAGGCAAGGATTTATTCATGATTTAACTCATGTAAGTGGTGATCTCAAACAAGTTGAAGCGCCAACTTTTATTATTCATAGCAAATATGACAAAGCAAATGACTTTTCACATGCGGAATATGCGAAAAATAACATAAGGAATTCAATATTATATACAACAGAAGCGGAAAGTCATTTCATTTGGTTTAGTGAACATTATTGGAAAGTTGAGCAGGAAATGCTGAGATTTTTACAACATCAGAAGGTATCGCAATTGAGTCAGTGAAGTCTTCATTATTCTACCACTAAATAAGAACCGTACGGTGAGAAAGGTGTTCGCATAATTCTGTAATTATCTAATCCTAAAGCTTCTTTTAAAGCAATCGTTTCACCTGGAAAAACAGGATGATTCAATTCATCAAATCCAATAATACTACCTTTCGTGAGGTGGTTTCTAATTAATTCCAGACATTTTTTGGTTGGCTCATATATATCAAAATCAAAATAAGCTAACGCAATAATTGTTTGAGGATTTTCTTTTAAATATTCTTCTAATGTTAACGTCGCATCACCTTTCACTAACTCAAACTTCTTAATATGAGAAAGTGGACTTTCCTTTTCATGATAATCCAGAACTGCTTCTAAATAATTTTCGTAACCTTCCGTAACTGTGTATGCTCCTACTTCTACAATATCGTCGCTTCCATCTTTTTTATGAACAGAAGGAAAACCACTAAAAGTGTCAAAACCGATTATTTTTCTGCTGTAATTATATGGCTCATAAATACCTCTTAAAGACTCAAATAAAGCTAGATTTTTCCCCCAGCGAACGCCAAACTCCATAATAACTCCATTCACATCAAGGATCTTTTGATACAATTCATGTTTAAATAACAAGTCTGAAATAGATTGTCTTTTTTGGAATAGTACTAAGTTATCTAACAGTTCATTTTCAGGAATAGGTGATGCTTTAAATAAGTCTAATATCTGACTTCTATAATCCTTTTCTTCTCCAGATTGATGTGATTTCAGTTTAATTTCTTTTTTAGACATTTTTCACATTACCTCTTTTCTTATTTGGTTTGGATTGCAATTCATTATATTAGGAACCGGGAATATTGTTACATTTTTTAAAAAAAGTAAATAACGACCAATTTAGTCAGGGGCACTAAGATTATCAAAAATGGATATTGGTTCGTTAGATAATTAAATACATGAGAGTGTGTAGCAAAAATTTTCTTCAGGAAAAATTAAGCAGATGGGACCGGATCTGAAAAAGATTTCTGGTCTTCCATCTGCTTTTTTTTAATCTTTTTTTCAAAACGTTGTAGCAGTTCTTCTTTTAAATGGTTAATCAAGAATTACGGTTGTACCAATTTAGGATAAACGGGTTTGTCTCATAATTACAATCAGCTGAACTAAAGATATTTGGTATGAATTTTGGGTTAACTCACAAACTAAAATGGCTACATTTTATAAAAGGAGAGGTAAAAATGACAAAAGTATTGTATATCACAGCTCATCCGCATGATGAAACTCAATCATACAGTATGGCGGTAGGAAAAGCCTTTATCGACACATACAAAGAAGTTAATCCAGATCACGAAATAGTGCATATTGACCTATATAGAGAAGATATTCCTCAAATTGATGTTGATGTATTTAGTGGTTGGGGGAAACTTCAATCTGGGAAAGGATTTGAGGAACTTTCAGCAGAGGAAAAAGCGAAAGTTGGTCGGCTTTCAGAGTTATGTGACCAATTTATTTCTGGGGACAAGTATATTTTTGTTACACCTATGTGGAATTTTTCATTTCCGCCTGTCATGAAAGCATATATTGATGCTGTTGCAGTTGCAGGTAAAACCTTTAAATACACCGACCAAGGACCAGTAGGGCTATTAACTGATAAAAAAGCCTTACATATTCAAGCGAGTGGAGGCATTTATTCAGAAGGTCCAGGAGCTCAAATGGAAATGGGGCATCGTTATCTAGGGATTATCATGCAATTCTTTGGAGTTCCTTCTTTTGAAGGTTTATTTGTTGAAGGACATGCTGCAATGCCTGATAAAGCACAAGAAATTAAAGAAAACGCCATTGCACGAGCAAAAGATGTTGCTCATACGTTTTAACATTTTTCTAAAAGAGCCAACAAGGATGCAGGCTCTTTTTTTATTCATTCAACTACTTCGAGTGTATGAACCATGCAGGAGCTTAATCAAGTTCCTGCATTTTTATTTTTTACCTCATAAATAACCTTTTACAGAAGGTAATATTGTAAAAAAATCGAATAATTAATAAGGTTTTATCAAACAAATTGGAGGCCCTACATAATGGAGTTTGAAGTAGTGGAGAAACTAACAAACGAGCAAATTCGCTGTTTACATCAGTTGTACCAAAAAGAATGGTGGACCAAAGAACGGAAATGGTCAGAAGTTCAGCGAATGGTAGAGAATTCCGATATCACGATTGGTTTATGTGAACTTCAAACGAAAGAGTTGGTTGCTTTTACGAGGGTACTAACAGACTATGTCTATAAAGCGTTGATTCTAGATGTCATCGTGAAGGAGAGCTATCGTGGTAAAAAACTAGGACGTATATTAATGGATTCTGTGCTTCATCATCCTTTGTTAAAAGACGTAATGCATTTTGAATTGTATTGTCGGCCGGAGATGATCCCTTTTTATCAGAAATGGGGCTTTACGGAAGAATTAGGCGAACTTTATTTTATGCGTAAAACAAGGTAGATAGGAGGACGAAGATGGAAACTAAGCAGTTCCTGTACAAATTACAACTCATCCCTAAGCTTTTAGATGAAAACAATTGGACCGATAAAGAGAATACGATTGTTTCGACCCATTTTTCATACTTGCAAAACTTGTTAAAGGAAAACAAAGTAATCATGGCAGGGAGGACGCTCAACTACGACCCTTTTGGAATTGTTATTTTGGAAGTGGAAAGCCTAGAAGAAGCGGATCAGATCATGAAGAACGATCCAGCTGTGAAAGAAGGAATCATGACAGCGGAATTGTTCCCGTTTCGGGTAGCGTTGATGAATCAATAAAATCGTCAAGTTAATTAAGGAGGAACTATGATAGTAAATCTTAAAGGAAAAAAAGCGGTTATTACGGGATCGACTTCAGGCATTGGTTATGCGATTGCAGAAGCGCTTGCTCAAGCAGGCTGCTCGGTTCTTATCAATGGTCGTACGGAACAAAGTGTGACAAAAGCTTTGCATAAGTTGATAAAAGAACTTCCAGAGGCTGACGTCAGTGGGGTAGCGGCTGATCTTAGTAGCCCTCAAGGGATCAATAAAATGATCGAATGTTGGCCGGAAACAGATATTCTCGTAAATAACATAGGAATATTTGAACCGAAACCTTTTTTTGACATTACAGACGAAGAATGGGATACATATATTCAGGTGAATTTGATGAGCGCTGTTCGTTTAAGTCGTCATTATGTAAAAGAAATGGTGAAAAGAGGATGGGGGAGAGTCATCAATAATGCAAGTGCCACTTCCGGTTTTTTCTCGGGAGAAATGGTCCACTATGGTGCGACAAAAGCAGCTCTGTTAGCCTTTTCACGGGGATTAGCGGAAAGTGTAGCTGGAAGCGGAGTCACTGTGAATGCGTTTCTTCCAGGTCCTACAAAGACAGAAAAAGTGGAAAGTTTTATGACAGATCGAGCTCAAGAAGCAGGTAAAAGCACAGAACAGTTTGAGCAAGAGCTGTTTGAGAAACACTTACCAACCTCTTTAATTAAACGTTTTGCAACTACAAAAGAGGTAGCGAATCTAGTGGTATTCTTAGCTTCCGAACAGGCTTCAGCGATCACAGGTACTACACAACGGGTAGACGGAGGTATTTTGCGATCCATTTTATAATCAAAAAACAGGGTTAGTTCCTCGAAAAGGAACTAACCCTGTTTGTCTACTTTCCCAAAAGGCTAAAGGGAACGGGTACTTCAATCGTTCCAGAAACATATTGGTCCGCACTCATTTTCGTCGGTCGAATGACATCTTTTAGTGTCAGTCTTATCGTTGCCCCTAAAATGGCTACGCCTTCATTGCGAAATGAAAGCCGTAAGTAGCCTTCTTCATCAACAAGCAGACGAATGTTCTTCTTTTGGTTATCAAAATAGAGTTTGTTACCAATATGTTTGAAATACCAATTGTGCATAAAGAAATATGTAATTCCTATCACACCTATTGTAAAAATGATGTAATTGGCTACCAAAAAACCGGCGGTTGCTACGATTGAAAATAAAAGGAAGGATAAGATATGGAAATAGTAATCATCGATAATCTCTCTTTTCCATCGCATTAGTTCACCCTCGATTCTACTGGGAGATCCACTTCTTCTAACAACTCTTCCATAACCTGTTCGTTTGTTTTGATTAATGACGCTTCCGGGGTTAATTGAATTCGGTGGGAAATGACATATGGGATCATCATTTTCACGTCTTCTGGAGTGACATAGTCTCTACTTTGAATAAACGCTATACCTTGGGCAGCTTTTAATAAGGCGAGAGTGGCCCTTGGACTAGCTCCTACTTCTATATGTTTGTACTCGCGGGTATAGCGAGTGACGGTTAAAATGTAAGTTTCTATATCAGCAGAAACATGTACGTCTTTTACTTGCTTAGACAGTTCGTTAATTTCTTTTAATGAAATGACAGGTATCACGTCGGAAAGCGGATTTTGTTTTGTAAATCTTTTTAAAATCAACCGCTCTTCGTCAAATTCCGGATAAGAAAACGGTACTTTAAATAAAAAACGGTCTAATTGTGCAGCAGGAAGAGGAAATGTTCCTTGTTGGGATTCAACAGGGTTTTGGGTAGCAATTGTAATAAAAGGCGGATCTAACGTTATTGTTTCGCCATCTATCGTAAATTGCCTTTCTTCCATTACTTCTAACAAACTGGATTGGGTTCTAGGGGTGGCTCGGTTAATTTCATCTGCTAAAAGGACATTCGTTAAAACCGGTCCAGGGCGGAACTCAAATTCAGATGTTTTTGGATTAGGCTGTGTTAAATGTTAATATTGAAAATTAGATAAAATTAAAATTATGGGAAACCCTTAACGATAAAGGTTTCCCAATCCTTTGTTAAAATAACGCCCCCGTTAATGAAGTAAGGAACTAACTTTTGTTTTGTTTTGTTTCTTTTCATATCTCTCTAAAATAGAATTGCCTATTGTACCAATCCATAGAGATGCTAAAAACCAATTCAAATTCCTATCAAAAAACGCTCTACCAATATCGAAAAATGCTAAAGTAAATGATAATACACCGACAAAAGTTAAAGATTGAAATAACCAATTTAACGTTTTTTTCATATCATTACCTCCAAATAATGTAACTAAACCGTTCGTTAGTTGAAAAAACTAAATATTTATCCATTGTTTCATTCATGAATGGAGACCGTTTACATTCTGAATATGAGAATATCAACAATTGTCTTTAACAGAGCCTTGGATTTAAAAAATTGTACGCCTGTTACATCAGATGGAAGCACATCTGGAGTAAATTGAATTTGCTTAAATTTGCCTTCAATGCATTGGGCAAACGTTTTTGCTAATAACGTTTTTCCAGTCCCGGGCACACTCTCCATTAACACATGCCCTTTTTGGAGTAAGGCAATGAGTAACAGTTCGATTTCTCTTTCTTTGCCTACTAACACTTTGTTCATTTCGGCTTTTATTTTATGGATCAGTGACATACACCTGACGCTCCTTATTCATCATTTATATTTAAATATTAGCAAAATTTATATTAATCGTAAAATTAAAGCATTTAGTTTGTTTATAAAGGTTGATGTTTATTATGTTAAAATGAACCTTAAAATAAAAATCTATAGATAATTTTTTAAGTTGACAACACAAACTGTAATATTTATTATTACATTTAGGAGGCAGGTCCAAATGAATAGCGATTTTTCGATTGCTGTTCACTGCGTTGCGTATTTAGCCCAAAAGCAAAACCAACGAGTGACCAGTGAAGATATCTCCCAAAGTGTTTCTGTCCACCCAGTAAGATTAAGAAAAATTTTGAGTGTATTAAGGAAAGAAAATATTATCACATCAAAAGAAGGGGCGAAAGGCGGCTTTTCTTTAAACGCTAAACCTGAGCATATTACGTTAGACAAAATATATAAAATTACCAGTGAAGAGACGCTGGTGCCGAAATGCCCTGATTCCAACGAAAATTGTCTTATAGGTAAACACTTATCCGATATACTCATTCGCGTTTTTCATCATGCAGAAGAGCACTTTTTAAACTATTTAAAAGGTGTGACCATACAAGATATTATTGATGAGATCAATCAAAGTGAATCTCATAGCGAAGACTAGTCAAAAGGCACAGCTGATGCTAGTTTGTGTTAGTTGTGCTCAGTAAATTTTTTTTAAATAAAACTGTAACAAAATATATTTCAGTTATGGAGGTGAATAGGAATGAAGAAAAAACGAGTTGTGGTCGGAATGTCTGGTGGGGTAGATTCCTCTGTGGCAGCTTACCTATTGAAAAAAGAAGGGTACGACGTCATCGGTGTCTTTATGAAAAACTGGGATGACACCAATGATGACGGTGTATGTACGGCAGCGGAAGATTATGAAGATGTAAGAAGAGTAGCGAATCAACTCGGGATTCCTTACTACAGTGTGAACTTTGAAAAAGAATATTGGGACCGTGTGTTTACGTACTTTATGGAGGAGCTAAAACGAGGTCGAACACCTAACCCAGATGTGTTATGTAATACCGAAATTAAATTTAAAGCCTTCGTTGACTACGCTCTTTCTCTAGATGCTGATTATATCGCGACTGGTCATTACGCAAGAATCAATAGAGAAAATGGTCAAATCACCTTACTACGTGGAAAAGACTCCAATAAAGATCAAACGTATTTTCTTAGCCAATTAACGGCAGACCATTTGTCCAAAGTTCTGTTTCCACTAGGAGATTTAACGAAGGATGAAGTACGAAAAATCGCTCAAGAATTGAACCTTATTACCGCCAATAAAAAAGATAGTACTGGAATCTGTTTTATCGGAGAAAGAAATTTCAAAAGCTTTTTAAAGAATTTTTTACCGGCAAAGCCCGGAGAAATTCGTTCCCTCGATGGGGAAGTACTAGGTACTCATGATGGGTTAATGTATTACACCATTGGTCAACGGAAAGGACTTGGCATCGGTGGCAAAGGAACTGGTGAACCTTGGTATGTCGTCGATAAAGATTTAGAAAACAATGTGTTACTCGTTGCTCAAGGAAAAGACCATCCGGCATTGTTCTCCACCGGTCTTATTGCCACTCATGTGAACTTAATCAATCGGGAGGCTCGTCCGGGTACGTTTGTATGTACAGCTAAATTCCGTTACCGTCAAGAAGATCAGAAGGTACGTGTCCATATTCGTCCGGATCAAACGGTCTTTGTAGAATTCGAAAAACCGGTTAAAGCTGTTACTCCAGGACAAGTAGCCGTATTTTATGACGGTGAGGTTTGTCTTGGCAGTACCATAATTGACAAAGTGATGAAAGACGATGCAGCCATTGCCTCTGTCGCATCATAACAAGATAGTTATGGAAATTATATAAAGTTGTTTTTTACAGAAAATAAATAATGTTTAACAGGACGAAATGTATCGGTGATTGGGTATACCATTTATTTAACATTATTATCGTTAAAGCTTACAGGTGAGGCATAACAAAAATATTATGACTCAATTTTTCTTAGGGAGGGGTAACAATGGAAAAATTTAAAAACCATAAAGGGTATTCACGTATGTATCAAGAAAACAAACTAACAGTAGGGTTGTTCTTCCCGATTGAATCGTATATGGGGGACGTCCCTGAGATGAATATAGAAAAGCAAATGAAGTTAGCAAAACGAGCTGAAGAGCTCAATTTCGCTTCCTTATTTGTAAGAGATGTGCCATTACGCGATCCGAATTTCGGTGATGTGGGTCAAATGTATGATCCGTTTACGTATTTAGGGTATGTTGCGGCCCACACAGAAAAAATTGCGTTAGGAACGGGAAGTATTATTTTAACGTTGCGCCACCCTCTTCATGTGGCAAAAGCAGCAGCTTCTGTTGACAGATTATCTGGTGAACGACTCATTCTCGGTGTGGCAACAGGTGACCGTCCAATCGAGTTTCCAGCATTCTCTGTGAATCCAGAAGATCGTGGCGAACTATTTCGAGAAGCGTTTGATGTCATAAAAAAATCATGGAAAGAGCATTTTCCTGCTATTGACTCTCCACGAGTGCATTTAACAAACGGAGATATTTTACCAAAACCGAAATTGTCAGACATTCCAATGATGGTGACAGGTCATAGCGGACAGTCGCCTGAATGGATTGCTGAACATAGTGATGGATGGATTTACTATCCACGTGGGCTTAAATTCCAAAAAGCATTAATCGACAACTGGCGCTCGTTAACAGACGAATTTAAGCCATTTACCCAATCACTATATATTGATTTAGCGGAAGATCCAGATCATGTCCCAATTCCAATTCATCTTGGATTCCGTACGGGACGAAATTTCGTGATCGAATTTCTTGAAGCGTTACAAGATGCGGGTGTAAACCATGTCATCATCAACTTAAAATATGGTCAACGTCCAGTAGAAGAAGTAATTGAAGAATTAGGTGAATATGTGCTTCCACATTTTCCAGCATTATCATGATGTTATTAAAACAAGAAAGGACGGATAAGGATGAACGTATTAGTCATTGGCGCCAACGGAAAAGTAGGTCAACAAGTGGTGGACATGCTTCATGCACATGAAACACACACGGTTCGGGCGATGGTTCGAAAACAAGAACAACTCGAGGCTTTTCAGCAAAAAGGAATTGAAGCGGTACTCGCTGATCTAGAAGGTACGGTCGATGAAATTGCCGAAGCTGCGAAAGGTTGTGACGCAATCGTATTCTCCGCTGGTTCAGGTGGACACACAGGAGCAGATAAAACATTGCTTGTCGATTTAGACGGTGCTGTAAAAGCAATGGAAGCTGCTGAAAAAGCAGGTGTGAACCGATTTGTTATTTTAAGTACATTCCAAGCCCACAACCGCGAAAACTGGCCTGAAAACCTTAAACCGTATTATGTCGCTAAACATTATGCTGACCGTATGTTAATAAATAGCGGATTAAATTATACGATTATTCGTCCTGGTTATCTACGCGATGAAAAAGGAACAGGCTTCGTTACCGCAGCCGAGAACTTAAATAGTGGGAGCATTCCGCGCGAAGACGTAGCAAGAACAATCGTTCAAGCTCTTGATGAACCAAATACGTTTAAAAAAGCATTCGATTTAATGTCAGGGGATACAGAGATTGCTGAAGCGTTAAAATCGCTGTAAGTACAGTAGAAGGGAGAACTTTACAATATGGCATACCCATTTTATGCAATGGATTTTGCTTTCTATAACTCAATGGGCATTTATAGCTTTGAAGCTCGATGTGAAATGTTGAAGGAGATTGGGTATGACGCGACCCATTTATCTGTCTGGCACGGAGAACGGTGGCGAGATGTAGAAAAGCTGAAAAACGTAAAGGAAAAATATGGTCTAGACGTCGCTGGCGTGTACGTTGTGTTAGACCTTTCACTAGGTGAAGATCATCCAAGAAATAAAGGAATTTTAAAAATGTTGGAGATGATGGAGGGATGTTCGACGGTTGAACTCGCGATTCAATCCGTCGGACATCATATCCGTCCTTCAGATCCTAAAGGGGACGACATCGCCGCGAAGTGGTTAGAAAAAGCGCTAGAGATTGCCGAACGAAGAAACATTGATATTTTACTTTACACCCACCTATCTTTCTGGGTTGAACGCCATGAAGATGCAGTCAGACTTTGTAAGCGTCTTAACCATCCTCATCTCGGCATCGTCTTTTGTGGCTACCATTGGTACGCTGTCGATGGAACCGATTTATCAGGCATTCTTAGAAAGGTATCTCCTTATTTAAAACAAGTGAACATTTCTGGTAGCCGTCGCAATCCACACGGTTTCGGTGGAGTCGCCACGATTGAACCATTGGATGCCGGAGAGTTAGATAATTTTGCCTTACTTGGAGAGCTAAAAAAGATTGGTTATAAGGGAATGATTGGTTACCAAGGTTGGAGTGAAGGCGGCGACGCTTATAGTAAGCTAAGTCGATCACTTCAAGCGTTCCGAGATATGGAACGTCGACTAGAAGCCCACCCACATTGGGCCGATTTAAAATTAACTCCATAGCTAAAGATAAAAACATCCTGCTCGTTCATGAACTGCACCCCTTAAAGTAGAGGTTGAAAAACCCCCTAATGGGCAACATTTACTTTAAGGGGTGATTTTTATGGCCAAAAAAGGGCAGAAGTTCCAAACATACACATTTGAAATGAAATT